>NZ_JBMHML010000001.1:0-12234 GCF_049178955.1 Micromonospora sp. WMMD730 | reverse complement strand
GACACTGTCCCTGAACCGGATAACGGTCCGAAGTTAGATACCCAAATCAACCAGAGTGGTATTTCAAGATTGCCTCCACCCATACTGGCGTACAGGTTTCACCGGCTCCCACCTATCCTACACAAGTCCATTCAGATACCAATGTCAAGCTATAGTAAAGGTCCCGGGGTCTTTCCGTCCTGCCGCGCGTAACGAGCATCTTTACTCGTACTGCAATTTCGCCGGGCCTGTGGTTGAGACAGTGGGGAAGTCGTTACGCCATTCGTGCAGGTCGGAACTTACCCGACAAGGAATTTCGCTACCTTAGGATGGTTATAGTTACCACCGCCGTTTACTGGCGCTTAAGTTCTCCGCTTCGCCCCCAAAAGGAGCTAACAGGTCCCCTTAACGTTCCAGCACCGGGCAGGCGTCAGTCCATATACATCGAATTACTTCTTCGCATGGACCTGTGTTTTTAGTAAACAGTCGCTTCCCCCTGCTCTCTGCGGCCATACAACGCTCCACCCGCACGGGGCTTCACGTCTCCGGCCCCCCTTCTCCCTAAGTTACGGGGGCAATTTGCCGAGTTCCTTAACCACAGTTCGCCCGATCGCCTCGGTATTCTCTACCTGACCACCTGTGTCGGTTTGGGGTACGGGCCGCTCAGAACTCGCTAGAGGCTTTTCTCGGCAGCATAGGATCACTGACTTCACCTGAATCGGCTCGGCATCACGTCTCAGCCTCAATGCACCGCGGATTTGCCTACGGCACGGCCTACACGCTTACCCCGGCACAACCACCGGCCGGGCTCAGCTACCTTCCTGCGTCACCCCATCGCTTGACTACTACCCGCCAGGTTCCCACGCTCCCCAACATCCGTCCGAAGACATCAGCCAGCTCGGGTGGTTAGCACAACGAGGTTCATCAGGGACGCTCTTTCGCGGGTACGGGAATATCAACCCGTTGTCCATCGACTACGCCTCTCGGCCTCGCCTTAGGTCCCGACTCACCCAGGGCGGATTAGCCTGGCCCTGGAACCCTTGGTCATCCGGCGGAAGGGTTTCTCACCCTTCTTTCGCTACTCATGCCTGCATTCTCACTCGTGCCGCGTCCACAACTGGGTCACCCCGCTGCTTCACCCCCGGCACGACGCTCCCCTACCCATCCACACACCTGCACAAGGAATCAAGTCCAAGCGAGATTAAAATGTGAATGCCACAGCTTCGGCGGTGTGCTTGAGCCCCGCTACATTGTCGGCGCGGAACCACTTGACCAGTGAGCTATTACGCACTCTTTAAAGGGTGGCTGCTTCTAAGCCAACCTCCTGGTTGTCTATGCGACCCCACATCCTTTTCCACTTAGCACACGCTTAGGGGCCTTAGCTGGTGATCTGGGCTGTTTCCCTCTCGACTACGAAGCTTATCCCCCGCAGTCTCACTGCCGCGCTCTCACTTACCGGCATTCGGAGTTTGGCTGATTTCGGTAAGCTTGTAGGCCCCCTAGACCATCCAGTGCTCTACCTCCGGCAAGAAACACACGACGCTGCACCTAAATGCATTTCGGGGAGAACCAGCTATCACGGAGTTTGATTGGCCTTTCACCCCTAACCACAGGTCATCCCCCAACTTTTCAACGTTGGTGGGTTCGGCCCTCCACGCGGTCTTACCCGCGCTTCAGCCTGCCCATGGCTAGATCACTCCGCTTCGGGTCTAGAACATGCGACTACGACGCCCTATTCAGACTCGCTTTCGCTACGGCTCCCCCACACGGGTTAACCTCGCCACATGCCACTAACTCGCAGGCTCATTCTTCAAAAGGCACGCCGTCACCCCGCAAGGCTCCGACGGATTGTAGGCGAACGGTTTCAGGTACTATTTCACTCCCCTCCCGGGGTACTTTTCACCATTCCCTCACGGTACTCGTCCGCTATCGGTCACCAGGAAGTATTTAGGCTTACCAGGTGGTCCTGGCAGATTCACGGCAGATTTCAGGAGTCCGCCGCTACTCGGGAACACCCACAGAAGATCAGCAACTTTCACCTACCGGACTCTCACCGACTACGGTTGGCTTTTCCACACCATTCGGCTAGCCACTGATTTTATAACTCCTCGAATGCATGTCAGTACACTCAGCAGGGTCCCACAACCCCGACCACGCAACCCCTGACAGGTATCACACGCAACCGGTTTAGCCTCAATCCGCTTTCGCTCGCCACTACTCACGGAATCACTACATTGTTTTCTCTTCCTACGGGTACTGAGATGTTTCACTTCCCCGCGTTCCCCCCACACACCCTATGTGTTCAGGTGCGGGTGACACCACATGACTGGTGCCAGGTTTCCCCATTCGGACACCCTGGGATCACAGCTTGGTTGACAGCTCCCCCAGGCCTATCGCGGCCTCCCACGTCCTTCATCGGCTCCTGGTGCCAAGGCATCCACCGTTCGCCCTTGACAACTTGACCACAAAGATGCTCGCGTCCACTGTGCAATTCTCAACAAACAACCAACCCACAACCCGAAAGCCCCACACCAGCAACCCCACCCCACCCCACAAGGCAGAACAGAATCCGGTATGCGAGACCAGGCCATGCCTGGCAGACCACCGAAGCTCACGCTCCAGAACAGTCCTCCGAAAAAACAACCTCAGGTTGTTCCTTCAGGACCCAACAGGGTGCTCACATCCCTCCACCAGCCGCACCAGGACCCCGTTCCCACCACCGAAGCAGCTGTACTAGGTATCCCGGCCGTTGCCAGGGAAAAACTTGCCAGTGTCTCCGCCATCTGAGCACCCCACCACCACATTCGGGCAGTGTGGGCTCCATACCGGCTTTCACCGGATGGTGCTCCTTAGAAAGGAGGTGATCCAGCCGCACCTTCCGGTACGGCTACCTTGTTACGACTTCGTCCCAATCGCCAGCCCCACCTTCGACGGCTCCCTCCACAAGGGTTGGGCCACCGGCTTCGGGTGTTGCCGACTTTCGTGACGTGACGGGCGGTGTGTACAAGGCCCGGGAACGTATTCACCGCAGCGTTGCTGATCTGCGATTACTAGCGACTCCGACTTCACGGGGTCGAGTTGCAGACCCCGATCCGAACTGAGACCGGCTTTTTGGGATTCGCTCCACCTCACGGCATCGCAACCCATTGTACCGGCCATTGTAGCATGCGTGAAGCCCTGGACATAAGGGGCATGATGACTTGACGTCATCCCCACCTTCCTCCGAGTTGACCCCGGCAGTCTTCGATGAGTCCCCGCCATAACGCGCTGGCAACATCGAACGAGGGTTGCGCTCGTTGCGGGACTTAACCCAACATCTCACGACACGAGCTGACGACAGCCATGCACCACCTGTGACCGCCCCCGAAGGACCTCCCATCTCTGGAAGTTTTGCGGCCATGTCAAACCCAGGTAAGGTTCTTCGCGTTGCATCGAATTAATCCGCATGCTCCGCCGCTTGTGCGGGCCCCCGTCAATTCCTTTGAGTTTTAGCCTTGCGGCCGTACTCCCCAGGCGGGGCGCTTAATGCGTTAGCTGCGGCACAGGGAACCGGAGAGGCCCCCCACACCTAGCGCCCAACGTTTACAGCGTGGACTACCAGGGTATCTAATCCTGTTCGCTCCCCACGCTTTCGCTCCTCAGCGTCAGTATCGGCCCAGAGACCCGCCTTCGCCACCGGTGTTCCTCCTGATATCTGCGCATTTCACCGCTACACCAGGAATTCCAGTCTCCCCTACCGAACTCTAGCCTGCCCGTATCGACCGCAGGCTTGGGGTTGAGCCCCAAGTTTTCACGGTCGACGCGACAAGCCGCCTACGAGCTCTTTACGCCCAATAAATCCGGACAACGCTCGCACCCTACGTCTTACCGCGGCTGCTGGCACGTAGTTGGCCGGTGCTTCTTCTGCAGGTACCGTCACTTGCGCTTCGTCCCTGCTGAAAGAGGTTTACAACCCGAAGGCCGTCATCCCTCACGCGGCGTCGCTGCATCAGGCTTCCGCCCATTGTGCAATATTCCCCACTGCTGCCTCCCGTAGGAGTCTGGGCCGTGTCTCAGTCCCAGTGTGGCCGGTCGCCCTCTCAGGCCGGCTACCCGTCGTCGCCTTGGTAGGCCATCACCCCACCAACAAGCTGATAGGCCGCGAGCCCATCCCAGGCCGAAAAACTTTCCACCAAACCCCATGCAGGGCAAGGTCATATCCGGTATTAGCCCCCGTTTCCGAGGGTTATCCCAAAGCCTAGGGCAGGTTACTCACGTGTTACTCACCCGTTCGCCGCTCGAGTACCCCGAAGGGCCTTTCCGCTCGACTTGCATGTGTTAAGCACGCCGCCAGCGTTCGTCCTGAGCCAGGATCAAACTCTCCAACAAAAACCTGTTGAACAGCATCCTGACAACAAAAGTGTTGCCAAAGGAATCCCAGCCAACCAAACCCGAAGATTCGGCCAGCCCGGGGTATAAAACAATTGGCACTGGCTTTACAAGCACCCTGTTGAGTTCTCAAAGAACAACCACACACCAGCCAAACCACCGCACCAACGGCAACCCGACCGGGGTATCTCGTTCGTCGCGCCCCGCGCTCTCGCGCCTGGCACTTTTACTACGTTACCTCACCGTCTTCCCCGTGTCAACCGGTGTGTCCCGGTGTGTCACGCTTCGTACGGCCTTGCTCCGCTGAGCGCACGCAGCGGCCAGCGCTGCGATTGATCATCGGATTTGGCAGAACCGGCCGCTGCGGTCTCCCGCATGCTCGCCCGGTGCTCTGCCGGTCGACAACCTTACCCGGTCGGTTCCGCCCGGCCAAATCCGCCCTGCGGCGTTCGGCTAGCCCCACCCGGACCGCGTCGTCCTGGAGACAGTGCCCCCGACGACCCGGTGCCACACATCGGATTCGAACCCGGGGCTTTTCACCCCGTTTGCCCGTTCCGCGCTGGCAGAGAGAAAGTTACGCGGCCTCAGGTTTGATCGTCAAATCCGCTGGTCATCGGCTTCCGTGCCGCCCGGCTGAACTCGGCGGGACAGGCGACGGGCCGCCCGCCACCCCCGGACGCCGAGCACGCCGGCCGTGGAGCCGATGGCCAACGAGGCGGCGATGAGCAGCGCGTGGATCCAGAGGAAGCCGGTCGGCGCGCCCATGCCGACCGCATCTCCCGACCAGGCCCGCGTGTCGTTCCAGATGGCGAGCCCGAACCTCGGCCAGATCACCCAGGTCCACACCCCGACACCAACCAGGAACAACGACCAACCCCGCGACAACACCATGGTCGACGAGTATCCCAGCGCCCTGCCGCCTACCGGCCCACCCCCACTCCCGCCCCCGACGGCGGTTCCCGGACCACACCGTGTTGATCAAGAGGTTTGCGTCACCCTCGGGGACATCCGTGACGCAAACTTCTTGATCAACACGGTCGAGCGACGGGCCGAGTGGCGGTTACGTGGCGGTCGGGGCGGGCCGGGCCGGCCGGATCTGGTGGCCGGGTTTCCGCTGGTGGGGGTCGGGGCACCTGGCAGGGGTCGACGACGAGGTGGAGGTGGCCCGGATGCAGCCGTTCAACCCGTGGGCGTGGCGTGACCCGGCGGCGCTGGCCGGTGGATACGACCAGACCGAGCCGGGTGAGCGGCCCGACCGGGAGTCACACGACGGACCGGACGCGCCCGGCCCGGGCACACCGCTCGACCTGACCGGATACCGGGTGGAGGCGACCGACGGGCGGATCGGCGCGATCGACGAGGCGAGCGAGGACGCGGGTGCCCGCTGGCTGGTGGTGGACACCGGGCCGTGGATCTTCGGGCGGAAGGTCCTGCTGCCGGTCGGCACGGTCGCCCGGGTGGACCACGGGGACCGGGTGGTGCACGTCGACCGGAGCCGGGAACAGGTCAAGGACTCCCCGGTCTTCGATCCCGAGGACGGTGCCCGGCCGGACTACCGCGACCAGGTCGGCGACTACTACACGAAGAGCTACCGCCGGGGCTGACCGGCGGGGCCCCGGCGGCATCTCGGTGGGGGTCGAGACCCGCCGACGGGCACCGTGGTCGTTCCGGTGCCGGCATGCCCTGCAAAACGAGACCGATCACCTCGCCGGCCGGGTCCGCCCGACGGGCACTCGCGGGCGGACCGGCCCAGGCCGGGACCAGGCCAGGCCGGGACCAGGCCAGGACCAGCAGGGCCGACCGACCACGCCGGGACGGGACGCATCGGCAGGGCGACCGACCAGGCCGGCACGGGACGGAACGTGGCCAGCAGAGCCGAACCGGCCACGCCGGGACCGGACGCGGCCGGCAGGGCCGGACCAGCCACGCCGACGGTCCGGTACGCTGCCGGCATGACCAGCGCGACCGCTCAGCACACCCGGACGTCGTACGACGTCGTGGTCGGTGCGGAGCGACGCCGGCGATCCGTCGCCCGCCCGCGCTGACCCATTCCCCTGCGACCGGCGGATCGAGCCGCCGGTCACCACCGCTGTCCTCGGTCCGTCCGCAGGCTCCCCCGTCCGGGGATCCGCCTGACTGACGGATCCGAGCAGATCGGCGTACCAATGGATCTTGAAAGGTTGCTCACCGACCGGCTGACGCCCGCGTTCGCCGCCGTGGCCGGCGAACCGGTCGCGCCCACCGTGCGGCGCTCGCCGCGGGCGGACTTCCAGTCCGACGCGGCACTGGCGCTGGCCCGGCGGCTCGGCCGGCCCCCGCGCGAGATCGCCCGGGCGGTGCTGGACCACGCGGTCCTCGACGACGTCTGCGCGGTGGCGGAGGTCTCCGGCCCCGGATTCGTCAACCTGACCCTCGCCGACGGGGCGCTGGCCGGGATGGTCGCCGCGCTCGCCGGCGACGAGCGGCTCGGGGTGCCGGTGACCGGCGAGCCGGAGACCGTGGTGGTCGACTACTCGGGGCCGAACGTGGCGAAGGAGATGCACGTCGGGCACCTGCGCTCGACGGTCATCGGCGACGCGGCCGTCCGGGTGCTGGGCTGGCTCGGACACCGTGTCGTCCGGGTCAACCACCTGGGCGACTGGGGCACCCCGTTCGGGATGCTGATCGCGCACCTGGTGGACCTCGGTGAGGCGGAGGCGGCGCAGGAGCTGTCCATCGGCGACCTGGACGGGTTCTACCGGGCGGCCCGGTCGAAGTTCGACGCCGACCCGGCGTTCCGGGAACGCGCCCGGCAGCGGGTGGTCGCCTTGCAGGGCGGCGACCCGGAGACCCGCCGGCTGTGGCGGCTGCTGGTCGGGCAGTCCCAGCGGTACTTCCTGACCGTGTACGAGCTGCTCGACGTCACCCTGAGCGAGGAGGACTTCCGGGGCGAGAGCGCGTACAACGACCGGCTCGGCGCGGTGGTGACCGACCTCGACCGGCTCGGGTTGCTGACCGACAGCGCCGGGGCGACCTGCGTCTTCCCGCCCGGGTTCGTCGGACGCGACGGCGTCGGGCTGCCGTTGATCGTGCGCAAGGGCGACGGTGGGTTCGGGTACCCGGCGACGGACCTGGCGGCGCTACGGCAGCGCGTCGACGAGCTGGGCGCGACCCGGCTGCTCTACGTGGTGGGCCTGCCGCAGCAGCAGCACTTCGCCATGGTGTTCGCGGTGGCCGGGCAGGCGGGTTGGCTGCGTCCACCAGTCCGGGCCGAGCACCTCGGCTTCGGCTCCGTCCTCGGCCCGGACGGGCGGATGCTGCGCAGCCGGGCCGGCGGGTCGGTGAAGCTGGTCGACCTGCTGACGGAGGCGGTCACCCGGGCGACCGCGCTGGCCCGGACCCGCAACCCGGACCTGGACGAGGCGGCGGCGGCCGAGATCGGCCGGGCCGTCGGCATCGGCGCGATCAAGTACGCCGACCTGGCCACCGACCGGACCCGTGACTACGTGCTCGACTGGGAGCGGATGCTCGCCCTCGACGGCAACACCGCCCCCTACCTCCAGTACGCGTACACCCGGACCCGGTCGGTGCTGCGGCGGGCCGGTGCGGTGCCGGGGGCGGCGACCGTGGTGCTGCTCGGTACCCCGGCGGAGCGGGCGTTGGCGCTCGAGCTGCTCGGGTTCGCCGGTGTCGTCCACGAGGTGGCCCGGACGGCGCGCTTCCACCACCTGGCCGGCTACCTGCACCGGCTGGCCACCCGGTTCAGCACGTTCTACGAGCGGTGTCCGGTGCTGCGGGCGGAGGGGGAGCTGCGAGCGAGCCGGCTGCTGCTGACCGACCTGACGGGACGGACCCTGCGGCAGGGACTGGACCTGCTCGGCATCCGGACGCTCGACCGGATGTGAGCGCGACGCCGGGGCCGCGCCGGGTCGACCGGACGCGGCCCCGGCGGGCTCAGGCGGCCGGCCCGCGCAGCCCCTCGTAGTACGGCTTCATCGCCGGGTAGTAGTCGTCGAACCCGGCCTTCGGGGCGTCCGTCCCGGCGGCCACCAGCAGGTCGAGGTAGTACTCCCAGCCGGGGCCGATCTCGCCGACGTGCTCCTCGCTGTCGAGGTGGTGGGTGAACCGCAGCTCGGTGCGGCCGGCCGTCTCGGTGAGCAGCAGCTCGATCCGCCAGCCGCCCGACCCGTCGGCCGCCGACACGGCCAGGTGCCGGGGCGGCTCGCAGGTCTCGATCCGCAGCTCGGTCCACGGGGCGTCGTCCTCGAAGACCATCTGCAACCGGATCGTCCGGCCGGGGCCGGCGTCGCCCTCCCACGGGCCGAACCAGCGGGCGGTGCGCTCGGGTTCGGTGACGCTCACCCAGACGTCCGCGACGGGGGCGCGGAAGGTGCGTACCAGCACCAGGTCGGTGCCGGTGGCGGTACGGAACAGCCGTCCGGTGGGGGTGCCGGTCACGCGGTTTCTCCTCTGGCTCGGTCCGCCCGGTTGTCGCGCGTGCGGCGCTCCCGGCGGGTGCGGTGGACCTCGGTCTCCAGCGCGTCGAGGTGCTGCGCCCAGCCGCGTGGGCGGCGGAACCGGGCGAGCCAGTCGGCGAGCTCGGTGAACCGGTCGGCGTCGAGCCGGTAGCGCCGTTGCCGGCCCACCAGCTCGCTGCGGACCAGGCCGCTGTCCCGCAGCACCCGCAGGTGGCGGCTGACCGCCGGCCTGCTGATCGGGAACCGGTCGGCGATCTCCCCGGCGGGAAGGTCGCCGTCGCGTAGCAGCTCGAGGATGTGGCGACGCACCGGATCGGATATCGCCGCCGCCACCTCGTCCACCGGTAAAGCGTAACCTATGGGTTACGCTTTACCGGTCAGTCCCCACCGCTCAGCGCAGCGGGGTGGGCGTCAGGCGCACCCCGGTGATCTCTTCGGAGCGGGCCCACAGGTCGGCGGCGAGCTGCTGGTCGGTGGCGCGGCCGCGCAACGGCGCGAAGGTGGGCTCGGCGCGGCGGAAGCGTCGGCCGGGACCGATGTGCCGGTCGGTGGGCGCGGTCGGGACGGTGGCGGCGAAGAGCATCGGGGCGGCGGCCTCGTCGAGCGGGCGGCGCAGCGGGCCCGCGAGCACGGTCTCGATCCGGCGGGCGAGTGGCGGCAGGTCCCGGGAGAGGTCGGTCCTGGTCATCCCGGGGTGGGTGAGCAGGCTGCGTACCGGGGAGCCGGCGGCCCGCAGCCGGCGGTCGAGTTCCAGCCCGAACAGCACGTTGGCCAGCTTGGACGTGGCGTAGGCGCCGGCGGCGGAGTAGCGGCGTTCGGCGGCCAGGTCGGTCAGGTCGAGCCGGCCGAGCCGGTAGAGACCGGAGGAGACGGTGACCACGACCGGGTTCCGGCCGAGGGTCAGGGTGGGCAGCAGCCGGACGGTGAGGGCGAAGTGCCCGAGGTGGTTGGTGGCGAACTGGCTCTCCACCCCCTGCGGGCTCAACCGTCGGGGGACGGTGCCGATGCCGGCGTTGTTGACCAGGGCGTCCACCGTGTCGACGTCGCGGTGGAGATCGTCGACGAAGGCGTGGACGGAATCCAGGTCGAGCAGGTCCAACCGGCGGACGACGAGATCGGCCCGGGGGTGGGCGCGGCGGAGTTCGGCCCGGACCCGGGCGCCCTTGGCGGTGTCCCGCACGGCCATCACCACCCGGCCACCCCGGGCGGCCAGGTGGCGGGTGATCGCCGTGCCGAGGCCGCTGCTGGCGCCGGTGACCACGAAGGTCCGGCCGGACTGGTCGGTGAGATCGGCGGCGGTCCAACCGGGTGCGCGATGCATGGCGAGTGCCTTCCGACAGAAGAGTGGATTACCTATCCGATTCAAGCCCGGATTAAACGGATTGTCAATCCGATCGGATGGGTAATCCGCTGAGTTAGGCTGGCGCGGTGACGACGACACTGCGCGCGGACGCCGCGCGCAACCGCGACCGGGTGCTGGCCACCGCCCGCGCGCTGGTGGCGGAGGGCGACCTGTCGTTGCAGCTCAACGACATCGCCCGGCGGGCCGGGGTCGGGGTCGGCACCGTCTACCGGCACTTCCCGACCCGGCGCGCACTGCTGGAGGCGCTCGCCGCCGACGCCTTCGCCGCCCTGCTCGACCAGGCACAGGCGGCGAGCCACGACGACGATCCGTGGGCGGGACTGCAACGGCTGCTGCGCAGCATCCTGCTCGGCCAGCTCACCGAGCCGACCCTCGCCGAAGTGCTCGCGACCAGCCCGGACGAGGACGCCACCGCACCGACCACGACCCGCCGGGCGGAGTTGGCCGCACTCGCCGCGACCGTGCTGGAGCGGGCGACGCGGGCCGGTCAGCTACGCCCCGGACTCACCCTGGACGACCTGCAGCACCTGGTCTGCGGCACCGCGTTCGCCGCCCGGATCGCCGGCGCGCCCGACGACCGGGTCGAGCTGTACCTGGCCGTGCTGCTCGCCGGTGTCCGCGCACCCGACCAGGGTTCACCCCCGCCCGCCTAGCCCGGCCGCACGCACGGGTCGGCCACCGTGGACGACGGGCTCTGCGCGGTCCGGCCGTCGACGGCGGTCACCCGTACCGTCCAGGTCACGGCGGACGCCCGGAGCTGACCCACGGTCACCCGGGCGGACGAGCCGTCCACCGTCATCGCCCGGCTCGTCGGAACGCCCCCGGCGGGGGTGTACCGCACCTGCGCGCTGCTGAGCGCACCGCTGCCGGTGGCCCGGACGACCAGGGCGTAGGCGTCCGCGCCACAGCGGACGTGCGCGTCGGCCGACACCGTGAAGGGCGCGGCGAGCTGCGCACCCGTCGTCGGGCGGGGAGCGGCCGGCGGCCGGGAGGGTGCCGGCGTCGGACCCGGGACGGCACCTGTCGCGGTGCCGGTCGGTGCACCGCCGGGCGCGGACGGGTCACCGGCACCGCTCGCGTCGGGCCCCGGGGTCGTCCGGGCCGACGGGCCTGCGGTGGCGACGACGGACGGCGTGACCGCCGCCGCACCGGTGGGGACGCCGGACGTCACCGACACCTGCCCGGCGTCCCGCCCGGCCGCCGACACCGCCCAGGTGCCGGCCACCACCAGGAGCAGCAACAGCCCGGCGGTCACGGCCATCCGCCGCCGACGCCGCCGGTCGCGGTCCGGGGCCGCGACGCCCGCCGTCCGGGTCGCGGTGGATGTCGCCGCCGCGCCGACCGGGGCCGCCGCGACGCCGATCGGATCCGACCCGCCTCGCCCGGCGGCATCCGACCGACCGGCGACACCGGAGGACCCTTCCGTCGACATCGGATCGGCCGGGGGCGTCGGACCATCGGGCGACGACGGACCGGCGGCCGACGACGGATCAGCCGGTGACGCCAGATCGGCCGGCGACGACGGATCGGGACCGGCCGGAGGGGTCGGCCCGGCGGGGCCGTGGGCTGCGGTGACGTCGGTGGCGTCGCTCCCGACGGTGGGCCCGGACGGGTCGGCGGCGGGACCGCTGCCGGCCGGCAGTTCGGCGGTGGCCTGCACGGCGGTGGAGCCCGCCTCGGCGAGACGCGACCACACCGTCTCGGCCACCACCAGGAACCCCGGCGCGGTGTACGCGGTCAGCAGCGCCGCCGGGTTGCACTGTTCGCGCCGGAGCAGCCCGCACCGTGCGCAGTCGTCGATGTGCCGGGCGAGCCGCTTGCGCAGGACCGGGGTGAGCCGGCCCTGCCAGTCGCCGAGCAGCTCGGCCAGGGCCGGGCAGTCCCGTGCCCCGCTGCGGGCGACGAGCAGCGTGCCGAGCGCCCGTTCGAGCTGCGACCGGGCCCGGGACAGCCGGGCGTGCGCGTGGTTCGTGGGCACCCCCAGGGCCGTACCGATGTCGGCGGAGGAGAGGTCGTGGCGGATCGCCAGGTGCACCACCTCACGGTCGCCGGGGTTGAGCGCGTCGA